>NZ_CP083950.1:4195000-4200000 GCF_006439395.2 Mesorhizobium sp. B4-1-4 | reverse complement strand
ATGACATCGAGCGACAATCCCGCACAGGATTGCGCTTATGCGACGATCTCTTCGAGATCGCGCTTGGGCTAATCCCGCAAGGGTTTGGCTGAAGCGACGATTTCTTCGAAATCGCGCGGGTGGGCATTGGCAATGAGAACGATCAAGTGTCTTAAGGGCAATTGGTGGATGCCTTGGCATGCACAGGCGATGAAGGACGTGATACGCTGCGATAAGCTACGGGGAGGTGCGAATACCCTTTGATCCGTAGATTTCCGAATGGGGAAACCCACCTAAGGTGCTTGGAAAATCAGAGCAGCCAGAAGGTCGCAAGGCCGACTTGCTGCTGTGGTTTCCAAGTATCGATAATAGGTAACTTATCCTGAATACATAGGGATAAAGTGGCGAACGCGGGGAACTGAAACATCTAAGTACCCGTAGGAAAGGACATCAACCGAGACTCCGGAAGTAGTGGCGAGCGAACCCGGACCAGGCCAGTGGCGATTGAGAGACAAGCGGAACCTTCTGGAAAGTAGGGCCATAGTGGGTGACAGCCCCGTACGCGTAATGCAATCAATCGTCCTCGAGTAAGGCGGGACACGTGAAATCCTGTCTGAAATTGGGGGGACCACCCTCCAAGCCTAAGTACTCGTGCATGACCGATAGCGAACTAGTACCGTGAGGGAAAGGTGAAAAGCACCCCGACAAGGGGAGTGAAAGAGTACCTGAAACCGATTGCCTACAAACAGTGGGAGCCCGCAAGGGTGACCACGTACCTTTTGTATAATGGGTCAGCGACTTAGTGTGACGAGCAAGCTTAAACCGGTAGGTGTAGGCGCAGCGAAAGCGAGTCTGAACAGGGCGTTCAGTTCGTCGCATTAGACCCGAAACCGAGTGATCTAGCCATGAGCAGGTTGAAGGTAAGGTAACACTTACTGGAGGACCGAACCCATAACTGTTGCAATAGTTCGGGATGACTTGTGGCTAGGGGTGAAAGGCCAATCAAACTCGGAAATAGCTGGTTCTCCGCGAAATCTATTTAGGTAGAGCGTCGACCGAATACCCCAGGGGGTAGAGCACTGGATGGGCTAGGGGTCCTCACCGGATTACCAAACCTAACCAAACTCCGAATACCTGGGAGTACTAGTCGGCAGACACACGGCGGGTGCTAACGTCCGTCGTGAAAAGGGAAACAACCCTGACCTACAGCTAAGGTCCCCAAGTTATGGCTAAGTGGGAAAGGATGTGAGGATCCCAAAACAACCAGGATGTTGGCTTAGAAGCAGCCATCATTTAAAGAAAGCGTAACAGCTCACTGGTCTAAATAAGGGTCTTTGCGCCGAAAATGTAACGGGGCTAAAGCCATACACCGAAGCTTAGGGTTCGTGAGCAATCACGAGCGGTAGCGGAGCGTTCTGTAAGCTGATGAAGCCATACCCGTGAGGGGTGGTGGAGGTATCAGAAGTGCGAATGCTGACATGAGTAACGTAAGGGGAGTGAGAGACTCCCCCGCCGAAAGACCAAGGGTTCCTGCTTAAAGTTAATCTGAGCAGGGTTAGCCGGCCCCTAAGACGAGGCGGAAACGCGTAGTCGATGGGAACCACGTTAATATTCGTGGGCCTGGAGGTAGTGACGGATCACACAAGTTGTCCAATCTTATCGGATTGAACGGGCAGCGGAGTGGTTCCAGGAAATAGCTCCTCCTTATAGACCGTACCCGAAACCGACACTGGTGGTCTGGTAGAGTATACCAAGGCGCTTGAGAGAACTATGCTGAAGGAACTCGGCAAATTGCACGCGTAACTTCGGAAGAAGCGTGACCCTTTTCTGCGCAAGCAGAGGAGGGTGGCACAGACCAGGGGGTAGCGACTGTTTATCAAAAACACAGGGCTCTGCGAAGCCGCAAGGCGACGTATAGGGTCTGACGCCTGCCCGGTGCTGGAAGGTTAAGAGGAGGGGTGCAAGCTCTGAATCGAAGCCCCAGTAAACGGCGGCCGTAACTATAACGGTCCTAAGGTAGCGAAATTCCTTGTCGGGTAAGTTCCGACCTGCACGAATGGCGTAACGACTTCCCCGCTGTCTCCAGCATAGACTCAGTGAAATTGAATTCCCCGTGAAGATGCGGGGTTCCTGCGGTTAGACGGAAAGACCCCGTGCACCTTTACTATAGCTTTACATTGGCATTCGTAGTGGCATGTGTAGGATAGGTGGTAGGCTTTGAAACCTGGGCGCCAGCTCAGGTGGAGCCACCCTTGAAATACCACCCTTATCACTATGGATGTCTAACCGCGGCCCGTTATCCGGGTCCGGGACAATGTATGGTGGGTAGTTTGACTGGGGCGGTCGCCTCCTAAAGAGTAACGGAGGCGCGCGATGGTGGGCTCAGAACGGTCGGAAATCGTTCGCTGAGTGCAATGGCATAAGCCTGCCTGACTGCGAGACTGACAAGTCGAGCAGAGACGAAAGTCGGTCATAGTGATCCGGTGGTCCCGCGTGGAAGGGCCATCGCTCAACGGATAAAAGGTACGCCGGGGATAACAGGCTGATGACCCCCAAGAGTCCATATCGACGGGGTTGTTTGGCACCTCGATGTCGACTCATCGCATCCTGGGGCTGGAGCAGGTCCCAAGGGTATGGCTGTTCGCCATTTAAAAGCGGTACGTGAGTTGGGTTCAGAACGTCGTGAGACAGTTCGGTCCCTATCTGCCGTGGGTGTAGGAATATTGAAAGGATCTGTCCCTAGTACGAGAGGACCGGGATGGACGGATCTCTGGTGGACCTGTTGTGGCGCCAGCCGCATAGCAGGGTAGCTATATCCGGACGGGATAACCGCTGAAGGCATCTAAGCGGGAAACCCACCTTAAAACGAGTATTCCCTGAGAACCGTGGAAGACGACCACGTTGATAGGCCGGGTGTGGAAGAGCGGCAACGCTTGAAGCTTACCGGTACTAATAGTTCGATCGGCTTGATCGTTCTCATTCCTTATGCCCATCTGACATAGTCAGATGGTCTTACCAGCGCTCACGCATGAGCGGCCCCTCTGGGGCCTATGCTCCGCGAGGGCGCCGGAAAACCGGCGACGCGCAGTCGCGCTTGCGGGCTTTGCCCGAAGCAACCTGCAAAAGCATCGCCTTGGCACGGAAAGACAGGCAACGGCACAGCCGGATGGCGAGCAGGTATCTCCTACTCACTATTCCCTGCTGCCTAATCCCCTAACCCAGCTTCTCGAATAACGTGCGTTTTGCCGACCTGGTGGTTATGGCGGAGCGGCTGCACCCGATCCCATTCCGAACTCGGCCGTGAAACGCTCCAGCGCTGATGGTACTTCGTCTCAAGACGCGGGAGAGTAGGTCGCTGCCAGGTCTGCTAAACGCACGTTTGATCCGCACATCGTGCTTTCCAAAAATCAAAAATGATTTTTGGATCAATGTGTGGAAATCTTCTCTGAACATGGCCCGCCAACGGGAAACCTCGGGCCGCTAACGCGGCCCTTTCCATTGGCAAAACCAAAAAAGGCAATTGCAAAACGCAATCGTCAGGTAACGCAATCGCCCAGGCGATCGCAGACTACGCAAGCAAACGCTTGCTCAGCGTTGACGCGGGGTGGAGCAGCCCGGTAGCTCGTCAGGCTCATAACCTGAAGGTCACAGGTTCAAATCCTGTCCCCGCAACCAAATCATAAACGGCCCGCTTGGTTCAAACCAGCGGGCCGTTTTGCTATGCCGACCTGGCCCCCGCAACCGGATCAACGCTGGCAATCGAACCCCCAAAGCCAAATCAAATAGCCCGCATGGCATGGCACCAAGCCGGCGGCCGGTTTGATCTGGGAGCCGATGATGGTCACCAATGAGGGGAAAGGTATCCATCCGGTGAGAGCCGCCTTGTCGGCTGAGGGCGAACATCGGAAATCCTAGGGACAATCCTAGGAGTAGCCCTATGACAATGTCGCGGACGGAGGTGATCATCACATCTGTCGAGAGGCGGCGGCGCTGGTCGCGCGACGAGAAGAGGCGGCTGGTTGCGACGTCGTTGGAGGCCGGCGTGGCGGCGTCGGAAGTCGCGTGCTCCGCTGGCATTCATGTGAGCCAGCTCTTTCGGTGGCGCAAAGACCTGTGCGCTCGGTCGGAAGCGGGCACTTCGCAGTTAGTGCCGGTCGCGATGTGCCGGCTGCGGCAGCGCCGCCGGTGATGGAAACGCCGCCGAAACTAGGGCGCCGGCGTCGGAAGAGTGGCATCATCAAGATCGAATTCGGCGGTGGCCGTCATGTTCGGGTCGACGGCGACGTGGATGTCGACGCACTGCGACGTGGCCTGTCCCCGCGAGGCGATCGAATCAAAGGCAGAGCGCGGCAAGACCGGCCAATTCTGGCAATTGTTGACATCTATTGCTATCTTCCTGCGACCCACCTTCTCTCCATAAGGTTGCCATGCCCAATTACGCTCTGAACGACCATTACGAACGCTTCATCAGGAAGCAACTCGAATCAGGCCGCTACAACAATGCCAGTGAGGTTGTTCGCGCCGGCCTGCGCATGCTCGAGGATTTCGAGGCGGAGCGGGAAAAGTGGCTGCGCGAGGAGATCCCGGCGCGGCTGACCGAGCTCCAGCAGGATCCGGCGAAGGGTATTCCTGCCGAGACGGTTTTCTCCCGGCTCGAGGCGCGTCATCGTGCGAAGCAGGCGAAAGCCAAGTAGGGGATGGAGTATTGGATTGTTTTCCACCCCAGCGCGGAAGCCGAGCTGGAACAGCTCCATGACGATAGCCGAGCGTGCGTCGCCCGCGATCGCCTGGAATTTCGTTGTGGGTATCCGCTATCACTGCCTGGGCCTATCGACTTTTCCACAGCGAGGCACCGAACGGCTCGAAACCATGCCTGGGCTGCGGATCATCGGCTACCGGCGCGCCGTCAGTATCGCTTTCGCCGTCGAGGGTGGGCGGGTGCTGATCCTGGGCATCTTCTATTCCGGCCGCAACATCACTCCGGAATTGCTTGAGGAACGGCTCTGATCCGCGGGATCCGG